>NZ_CP190957.1:0-3074 GCF_057458005.1 Cutibacterium sp. LaCa_255
GCTGATCCCATGGACGCGGCATGCACAGAGCAGTGGGAACAGATGTGGTTGCCACTGTGGCCGCTCGCCACCGACGATCTAGCCACGGGCATCTACCGCATGAGCCGGTCACGTGCGCTTGGTGTGCGCTACATCGAGGCCAACCCGCAAGCAATTTCCAACTTGCTGGTCGTTGATTGCGACCACGAGGACGCCCTCATGCGCGCCCTGTGGGACCGACGCCAATGGTTGCCCAACGCTGTCGTTGAGAACCCGGCTAACGGCCACGCCCACGCTGTGTGGGCACTCAAAACAGCGATACCCCGCACCGAGTACGCCCACCGCAAGCCCCTGGCCTATGCCGCCGCCGTGACCGAGGGGCTACGCCGGTCTGTCGACGGGGACGCCGGGTACTCAGGGCTCATCACCAAGAACCCCGAGCACCCCGCCTGGGACACCCACTGGATCACCAACCACCTCTACAGCCTCGGTGAACTGGACGCCGGCCTGTCTGACGTGGGTCTCATGCCTCCGCCCTCATGGCGGCGGACCCGCCGGAAAAATCCGGCAGGTCTGGGCCGCAACTGCGCGATCTTCGAGACCGCTCGTGTGTGGGCCTACCAGGAAGCGCGACGCATCCGGCTACGCCACGAACACCCCACCCCCCGAGACGCCGCCGACCTCGGCTACGCGATCGCCGCCCACGTCACCGCCCTCAACGCCGACTACACCGAACCGTTGCCCGACTCCGAAGCCGCGTGCATCGCCCGATCCATCACCGGCTGGATCACCACAGAATCCCGCCTATGGATTCAATCCAGCACAGCCACACAAACCACCTTCCTCACCATCCAAGCCGCACGCGGCCGCAAAGGCGGGGCTACCCGCCGCCGTATTCGTGACAAAAAGCTGGAGAAGCTATGAGCGACTACCGGGTCCCACGCAACGGACGCACCATCCGAGAAGCAGCCGAGATCACCGGGCTGTCACCACGCAGCATCCGACGATGGACATCAATGCCACGCAGCCAATACATCCGCGAGCAAAAACAGCGTAGGGAAGAGATCCGCGCCTACCACGACGACCAAGACCACACATGGCCTGAAACAGCCAGGCACTACGGCACCACGGAATCGAACGTGAAGCAGCTCGCCTACCGTGCCCGCAAGGAACGGGCGAGGGAGGCCGAGGAGGCCGCCAAGGGGCCGACCCTGTTCGACATCGACCTTGACGAGGTGTCATGACATGAGCACTTACGGCGAGCAGAAAAAAGCGTGGGCTCGTGAATGGGCTCGCCTCCGTCGCGAGTACCTGGACGGCAAAGTTCTCGAAGCGGTGGTTCTGCCCTCCGGCGCTGGCGTGCGGTGGGAATGCCCCGTGTGCGGCGCCGTCGGCACCGACGTGACCAACAGCCGACTCGCCACGACCGCCGGACGCAACCACATGCAGACCCACATCAGCGACGACGACCGCGAGGCCCTGGAGGCCCTCAAAGTCACCCACATGCCCGAGGCGCTGCTAACGCCCTATCAACGCGCCCTCCGCGACCAGCTCAAGCGGCAAGGTAGCGAGTGAGAGCTTCCTGAATGATCCCCAGTTCACTGCGTCCCTCAGCATGAGCACGTTCGGCCAGCTGTCTGTTCAACCACACTGGTAGCCCATCAGACACCGCAGGACCCCACGCGCGTTGGGAGGCCGCGATACGTTCACTTGACCATCCTCGCTCGAAGTCGTCAGCAATCGCCTCATCGTGGGCGCTCATGTCTGTGTCTGTCATTGCGGACCTCCCCTCAGATCGCATCGGTGTACCGCTTACGTGCAGGCATCGCATGAAACACGATCACCCTGCCCTCATCCTCCAGCGTATGCGCCCCGATTTCCAACAACCGGCCCGCCTGATCGAAACCCAGCCGAATCACCTTCACCGGATGATCACCTTCAATGAAGTCCGTAAGCCACTGACGCCACGCTGCTTCGATGTCCTCCGCACAACATCCGTGCCGAAACGCCGACGACTTGAACTCAAACTCCACGTGCATCACCCAACCACACGCCACCCACGGTCCTGCGGACTCGTGGATGACGAGACCCGCACATCAACCTTCCTGAGAATCCTTAAGATTCCCTGAATCGAACCTGAGAAACTGGGACACACCTCTTGCATACATGAGCGCCAGCTCGGGGGTTTTCGTCCGGCTGAAATAAACTGGGTCCGTGAGTCAGCAGGTAGCGCCCCAGCAGTGCCCCCGATGCGGCCACCTCATCGAGCCGCATTCGGGCCGAGGTCGTCCCCGAATCTGGTGTTCAAACGAGTGCCGCCGACGCGCCCGAGACGAACGCAGAGCAGCCGAACACGTGTCGGCACCGGTCCGCGTCGTGCGCATCGACTCAGGTCAACAAGCCCGAATTGCGGAACTGACCCGACAACTCACCGAGATGCGACGACAACGAGACGCGGCACTGACTCGCGCTCAGACCGCGGAGAGAAAACTCGCCCGATCCGACCAGGAACGCAACCGACTCGTCAACCAAAACCGGCACTACCGCGAGCAACTACGGGCCATCCCCTCGCGCTACCCCGCCTAAGCTGCCGCGCAACCCTCCGGGCTGCTTGCCCCCTCAGAGCCTCTGTGCGCCCCGCTGAAGCCCGAACAGCACCCGACTCAACGAAGTACCCACGACGACTCCGGGCGTCCGGGAGAGTGCCCCCCAGCGTCCCGGAACGGCCCCGATCACCCCCGGCACAAACTGTGCAAATAGTGCGATGAAATGAGGGGACCCTGAGTGAGCTTGCGAGTGAAGGGGCACCCACGTGGTGGGGTGTCCCCGGCTCGGCAGAGCTGGGGACATCCCCTGGGAAGCTCTGACCGCTGAGCAGTCGTCAACCCGAAGCACGACCCCAGCCTTATGCCTCCCTCATACAACAGAGGCAGCTGGGGAGCCGGGTATGGGGGGAGCTTGAGCGGGGGAAGGCCAGGCGGGGGAGGAAGTCGCTGCGCTCCTGCAGAGAAATCCCCCTGGGGGACCCCCAGACCCCGGAATTATCTGACTTGGTTCGTGGCCTACTATTGACAGTTTATGCCTTTCAGTGCCAT